>NZ_JAERJS010000070.1:0-2251 GCF_018257525.1 Tatumella sp. JGM130
TGGAAACCGTCAGCCCGTTTCCCGGCAGAAAACAGGGTCTGGCAAAAGTGTAGCGGTATTAGGCGCAGCTATTTAGGTAGTTCGTGGGTTATCAGTATTTTTTTCATTTGAGTACCTTGTTTGTGACTGAAGTTGACTTTCTGTAGATTAGGACTTTTATCTTATCCAGGCGATTTATCTGTCACCATAAGAAGACGTAACAGGTATGATGGTAAATACCGGTAAAATCAACAGGCGGCGAAAGACGGTGTAACGTTAAGTCTGTAAAAGCAACGTTCTGAATTCATATCTTAGCCTGGCGGCAGGTATATTAAACCATCGGGAAATTATAACACACGGAAAGGATATTAGCATATCAATCGCGGTCAGTGTCAAGGCCGTTGCATCAGGATATAATTTATGCTGCCTGTTTTTCCCGGGCCGGATTAGGAATAATCACCCTTTAAGTATCAGTCTCCTGTTCAGCGGCAAGTATATATTTTTTTGTGCCTGAGGATAGCCTTTATCCCATGCATAAGAAGATTTATTTCTTTGCCATGATGCCGTTCTGCTGGCGAGACATAGATATTCCCCTGTAACAACGTTCTTCGTTATATCACCGGCTAAATTTATCCACCCTGACTTATGTTTCTTCCAGAGTCTTAAAACCTGATAACGTCGATGCGGGTATATATTTTAAGGAAAAAATCTGTAGGTTCAATCTGTCATTCCGGGTTCTGCGACAGATTTCCATGGTCAGTGACATCTGTCTGAGAATCGCGGGCCGGTATTGCCCCGTGACTTGTTCTTTATGCCGGTATGACAGTAACCAGTTTACGCCAGAGCATTGAACTGGTTACGCTAATACCGGATACTGAGCACAGGCTTAACGGTAGAAAATGAGGTTATTATGTCAGCAATTGAACAGTTATCTTTTTATCAACAAAAACTGGCCTATGAAACGGATTCATGGGATCTGTATCTGGCTTTAAAAGAGAATACAAATGTTGTTGTCGTTGACGGACGCAGTAAAGATGCTTATCAGAGAGAGCATATTCCCGGAGCAATCAATCAGCCGCATAAAGAAATCTGTTTTAACAACACAGAACACCTGGATAAAACCAAAATATATATTTGCTATTGTGATGGCATTGGTTGCAACGCTTCGACCAAAACAGCGATGAAACTGATGACGCCCGGTTTTCAGGTAAAAGAATTATTAGGTGGGCTGGACTGGTGGAAACGGGATGGTTATTCCACTGACGGTACTGAGGGAAAAGAAGGAACCCCTGTTTCCTGCGGTTGCTGAGTAACCAGAAATAAACTCGCCCCGTGTGACCTGAGTAAGCGCGCGGGGATATTTATTTGAATAACCTACTGATAAATATTTTATAATTGACTCCGGCTATTATCATCACCGGGTGAATTAATACTGTGTCCATATTCCCCGGCGAGGCACTATTTTCTGCCAGAAGCTGAAGACGATTTGGACAGGGAGCCAATGGTCAATAACGACAGAAAATTCGTTCCCGGACTCGGCCAGATAAATAAAGAAACGATAACACCATTAATCCCTTAAGCCGAAGGTCCCTGTTATAGTTTTTTCTTCTTTAATATTCTTCATATCATGACGGGCATCTCTTTTCAGTCAAATTACAAGCCGGTTAATATTGCATCAGTTACCCCCTGGTGCTGACAAGGAAAAGCCAATGGATCGTCAATACAACAATGGACGGACCGCGGACCGGCTTTCAGCCACAGTGCAATCCCTGTTTACGGCGGAAGCACCGGCCACAATCACTGAGGCAGCGCGTGTGCTTATCGCTGGCCCGCAGGTATATTGCTGGCATGTTAATACCCTGTACCGGGCTACAACAGAGGGCAGACAGAGTAATCTCGTGCCGGAGGATTGCCTGCCACCCTGTAAGGTGGCGTAATGGGAAACCGTTCGAACTGTTATGGCCGGGGGACCGCACTGGAGGGTGATAAAACCACCACCGGTGCTGTGTGTATCGCCTCCATGTCCAATGATACTGAACATGGGCGCAGGGTGATTCGTGTCGGGGACAAAACCACTCCCTGTCCTGTATGCGGTGAGACAGGGGTTATCGTCTCCGGTGAACCCCGAGATACCAATGATGGAAAAATAGCGGCGGTGGATGGTTCAGTTGTACGCTGTGGCTGCCCGTCAGGGTCTAACCGGATTATCGCGCCGGCAGGACAATGGGTTGGCAGAGGCCCGGATCCTTCTGTTGCAGCCCTTGCGGCACTG
>NZ_JAERJS010000071.1:0-2022 GCF_018257525.1 Tatumella sp. JGM130
GTTTGGCGATTGATCAGATCGCACAATCCGGGCTGAGTTCCCTTAAAGTGATCTACTATTTGGCGCAGCTATTTAGTGTCGCATTATTTTTTTCCATAAATCCCTTCTTTTAAAGAAGATAGCCAACTTGCATAGTATTGTTTGATATTCCAATAATCTATAGTGATTTGCATCCCTTCTTTAAAATCACCTATGGTAATTGAATCTGGCAAGACTGTTTCATTAAATTCAGACTTAAAAGATTTATTTTCTGTAAAATACCAAACATGTCACCCTCCTTTTACCCTGTTTAAATCTTTATCATATGTACCTAAGCGAACGCCTTTTTTACTAAATTACCGAGGGCTCTGGCTGTCAGTAAAACGTGATCGGTGAGCTTCGCAGCCCTTCGGGTCATAGAAATCCCTCTGAATTCAGGTTAGTAGAAAATTCTGTTTATGAACACACCGGTTTTTCGGGGGGATTAGCGGGGTGCCCTGGCTGGATGTTCGAGGGGACAAGGAATGAAGCAGCACCCGGGATTTGCCGTGCTGCTTTTACAAAAAGAGTAAAAGCTACCAACGAAGATCTGACGTTGGGAGGAAAGTAATGGCTTCGACTTTATCTTGCATATCGTAACGAATTTGTATTGTTATTGGGATATGAAAATCCTCAACAGCAAATCTATCAACCCATCCCATAGCCATTTTCATTACGGTTTTCGGAGGAACAGACTTATCTGGTTCACCAAAAGTATCATGCACCCATTGGCGACTCATATGTTTTTGCAAAGGCGATGGAAGTTCATTCGGAAAAACCCACTGTTTAATCGGTTCATGCTGGAGTCTTAACGTAATACTTTTGAGAATTCTACCTGTGCGTTTGAATGACAAAAAAATCCCTTCTTTTGCCATTTCCAAACCTAAATTAGGGGATCCCGGAGCACCTGTCGGTTTTGTTCTATATGAAAGAATCCCTGTCTCAAGCATGTATTCATAAGTTTCCCCCAAGCTTCGAATTAAATTCTCTACATTTACTGTCATTTGTATAATCCCGAATCAATATTAATTTTATGTATTTTAGCTCTAGCTTCTTTTAGCTGTATATCTGTCGCACCATGCTGTTTTAATGCTGATATTTCAATATCAAAATCTTTATCTGCTGCTGTTCTAAGGTCATAGGAATCATGTTCTTTTTGTGTTTGATTACGCCCGCCATAAGTCGCACTAATGTTCCGATGAACTTCCACAGGAACTATGACAGCAGCAACCTTACCTGATAATGATTTAATTTGTTCAGAATCGAACTCGGGATATTCTCTCTCAAGATACAGTTCTACAGCCGCTTTTGATGGAATATGATCCGCATGATATTCCCCTTGTCGTGAACGATTATTGAAATCATCGTAAGGTTCCACCTCTAAAAACTCAACAGGTGGCTTGCTCAGGTATACATAAATCGGCGGAATATCCGGCAATGGCAGAATAAGAATATAATCCGCAAATGTCTTCTCTTCCGGCGCAGGAGTGGTTGTCGCCTCGATGCGGGTATTTTCCGGTAGCGAATCAACAATAACAGGGTTTGGTATCCTTACCGGGTGCCGGTTGCCCGTATTTGAAGGAACATTGACACCTGAACTGTCGGGCGTCCAGATAATGGTGATACGCGGATCTTCCTCTGTGGTGAACGTATACGCTTTTCGGCTGCTGTCCCACTCCATTTTGCGCACACGCACCCTGTCTTTACCCGGTGGCGTATGCCAGCCATGAGGAACCGGGTTACCTTTATCATCCTGTTCCCATGTATAACGCACGCGGCTTGGCGCTTCACGCATCTGTTCCAGACGCATACGGTCAATGAAATCCTGCTCTCCGTCATTGAGCCTTCCGGGCATCATTCCCATCACGACTGCGGCGATGGGAGCACCGGGGCCACTGGCAGCAATCCTTCCAAGTCCTGTAGCCATCTCACCCAGTTTTACCGCCCACGTTCCTGATGTAATGGCATTTCCACCAATCAGGGTAAGAACACTGGCTCCTTCAA
>NZ_JAERJS010000072.1:0-1949 GCF_018257525.1 Tatumella sp. JGM130
GGCTACACGCCGATGCAACATATTCAACGCTTATCTGATTCTACTTATCGCCTCCGTTAAAAATGGGGGGATTACCACCCGGCTTAACCTCATTATGGGAGATATAATTAATTACATCATCAACAGGTAAACCGCTGCCCTGCAATAACGTTTTATCAAAAATATAACCACCATCATCCTGTGCCCGTGATAAAAAAGGTACGGATGACAGGCAAACGAACAGGGCAGTCCTGATTCCATTTTTCAGCATAAATTATTATTCGCTTCTGTTTATAGTTATATTTTGAGAAACTCCATAATCATTAATTATTTTAATTAAAAATGGCGATTGGTCATTACTTTTTCTGCACTTGTTATAAAATTCATCCCGCGCACCAGGGGCAACCATACCTATTTTACTCCAATGGAATCCCTGAGTATCAGATACTTTATATTCAACTGCATTGAGAATATAAGGAGAGTTGTTGGTTATTAAAAAATGACATCGGCCATTCATATCTGACATTCGGTATGTTACTAATTTAAACATATCATTATGTGATACAGCGAGGTTATCCGGTCTGACAAAAACCTTAACTGTACTGTTAATAACCAGCAGCAGCTTGTTTTTATTCTGAAGATCTGTTGGAACTGCAGGTACCTGAATAAAATGAAGATAGTAGAGTCGTTCACTGTTATATTTCTTTCCTGCCTGAGAGTATATCATCCTGACAATCTGTGATTCATGAGGCGGTATTTTAAAAACTGACGGCGACAAAACAAAAGGTCCACTGGACTTATCCGACGCACTATCATTTTCCCCTACAGATGTCCAGGTCTGAACAATATATGGAAAGTTATCGTTGTTAATAAAGCTGACCGTCTGACTCTCTGAGGATGCATTAAAAACCACCCGGTTACCTTGCATTACTACACTTGCCTCTGCGCTGCCTACAGACAACGAAAGAAGGAATAAGCATAAAGATGTTCTGATATTCATCCTGAATCCTGCAGGTGATATTATTACAAAAAGTAAGGTGCATATGCTGAAAACATACGCACCTGAAATTTAATTATATTGTATTGCATACTGCGCTGATGCAGCGACAGTACCGGCAGTCGGTGATGCGGCCTCTGCGTAATACTCAGCAGTCAGATCCTGAGATGCGGTAGTATCCGCTGCAGCTTTGGTAAATGCAGTCGTTGTTACAGTTCCACCATTAGTAAATGCGAGGGCCGTAGAACCATCAGAATCCAGTAACCGGATAGAGACGTTCTCCGCCGTTCCGGTATTTCCCAGGTTGCCATTAGTAGTCACATTATTACCGGCAAATACCGTACTGATGCTGGCAGCATCTGAACCCGTACTACACCCCGTGACATTAACGGTAAATTTTGTGGCTCCGGCTACACTTCCGCTAGTTGCCAGAGTACTTGCCGCCACGGTCGGCAGTAATACTATTGGAGAAGCACTGTTACCGTTGATATTTACGTTACAGGTTTGTGTGCTGACAACCCCCTGAAACTGCACTGTGTTATCTGAAGCCGCATAGCCTGTAGCAGAAAAAACTGCCATAGACATAACCAGCAATGTTTTTTTCATTTCTCAACAAGGTTATTAAACAACCACCAACATCCACACTATTAACAGTTACTTATATAAACATTAGCCATGGTTCTAAAAAGTTCCACTTCGTATCGATATTTTTCTTTTTCCTCTGCCAAAGTTATTTGACTAACAGGAAAATTAGCTTGTATCAAAAAACAACCAAATGAAATCAACTTATTGTTTTTATTGTTAATTTTAAATGTTTTGGTTTTTTATAATTTAAAGTGCGTTTAAAAAAAAGACTAAAAAAATTACATTTATTAACACTTCCTGAATGAGGTTAAGAGGGTGTTCATTATTCTGTGTCAAGGCTTACAGGTCGATATGATTATCAAGTCGACCGGCGAAGTGGATCGACAAC
>NZ_JAERJS010000073.1:0-1715 GCF_018257525.1 Tatumella sp. JGM130
GGAGCTGGCCGATCCGGCGCGGGAGATGAGCAGGAAAGCGATGCGGGAAAAATTCCGGGAGGAAGTTGAGAAAAGCGAACCCTACAGCAATCCGGATGAGGTTGAGCGTAACCGGCAGTTCATTGCCCTTCAGAATATGCTGCCGGTTACGCTGCACCGGACACAGACAGAGGAAACGGGGAAGAATGCTCTGATCCGCTTTACGGCGGTAACGGAGGAAGAAGTTGAATTCTCTATCTAAAATCGCCGTATTTTTGCCTGCTGTCGTGTTGTTATCAGGGTGCGATGGGCATACGGATCAAACGCTGTTACCGCCGGATAATGCGCGGCGGGTGACGGTGGCCGTCAGGGTACCTGAGGGGATTACGCTGCTGCCGATGCAGATGCTTTACCGTTCGGAACGGTGTAAGAGCAAAGACTATAATTCGAGTAATGAAGCCTATGAAATTCGGGGGTTTAACGGTTTTAAGCAGGCGTTCAGCCCGCAGGGTAGCGGCGATCTCTGGCAGCAGAATATCGCCATTGACGGCGGCGGTCCATGCCAGTGGCAGCTTAATTCTCTGCGTGTCAGCTTTAAGATTTCTGACAGCAACCCTCTGGTGAAGGGGAAAAAGGTTATTGAAACCAGCTATATCTTTGATTTTGATGATTACGGGCTTAGTGACGGATACGGAACAGGAAGGGCGAAAGAGGCCAGTGGAGACCTTGATTTAAAGACGGATTTTTTCCCGATGGAGACCCATTTTTCTGATAACGATATTAGCCTGAAGTTTTTCGGAGGGGATACCAGACTTGAAAATTGGCGTAGACGTTTCCGACTTCATGATACTCAAAATATCCTCATTGAACCGATAGTTCACCTTGATAAAGTTGTGACGTTGGAACCACCTGATAAACCTGGTAATTGGATGGCAATGTACCCCGATGGTAGTCGTTCAGAAATTCCTCGCATCGCCCCGGATTATGACAGGTTACTGTCAATGAAATAGGAGATATATGTACTGAATAAAAATCCTCCGGCATAGCCGGAGGTTTTTCAGATGCGCCTATAAGGCTCTGTTACCAGCAGCGCCCTAACAGGCGCATACGATCTGACATTTGCATCATGAACCGTTACTTACTGCCCGTAAACGGGCTACCCGGATACGGCATCGACAATTGTTCTCCCAGCTTGTCCAGAGACAGTTGATGCCTTATGTATTCCTTTATCTTTGTCGTATTTTTTCCTACCGTGTCAACATAATACCCACGGCACCAAAACTCTCTGTTTCGGTATTTAAATTTCAAATCGCCGAACTGCTCATAAAGCATCAGACTGCTTTTACCCTTCAGATACCCCATGAAGCCCGATACGCTCATTTTTGGCGGGATCTCAAGAAGCATATGGATATGATCTGCACAACATTCCGCTTCAAGGATATGTACATTTTTCCATTCACATAACTTTCTCAAAATGCTGCCTATAGCTCTGCGCTTCTCTCCATAGAACACCGGCCGTCGGTATTTCGGCGCAAAAACAATATGATATTTACAGTTTCATCGGGTGTGCGCTAAGCTTTTTTCGTCCCCCATTGGGACCCCCTTTTGATTTCTTGTTAGACATTTGCAGTTGCCAGACCGCAAGGTGTTTTAACAAATCCCTCAGTGTCAGCATAGTTGTCACCCCCTCTGAAAAATCAATCTGAGGGCATGGAGTGACACATGAAACGTATTTC
>NZ_JAERJS010000074.1:0-1639 GCF_018257525.1 Tatumella sp. JGM130
ATGGAAACCGTCAGCCCGTTTCCCGGCAGAAAACAGGGTCTGGCAAAAGTGTAGCGGTATTAGGCGCAGCTATTTAGAAGTAGCTGCTCGTCTGCAACAACGAACCACAGCAATCATGCGATATGCCGTCCAGAATGGCTTAATTGACTACAATCCAGCACAAGATATGTCTGGGGCAATTACAGTTGCGAAACGAACCCACAGACCAGCCTTACCATTTGATAGGTTCTCAGAGCTTTTAGAGCGCATTGAAAGCTTTAAAGGTAGGAAACTTACTAAATTAGCTGTGAAGCTGACATTGCTCATATTTATCCGTTCCAGTGAACTCCGATTCGCAAGATGGTCGGAGATCGACTTTGAAAATGCGATGTGGACTATCCCTGGAGAACGCGAGCCATTGCCAGGGGTCAAACATTCTCATCGAGGCTCAAAAATGAAGACCCCACACCTCGTGCCGTTAAGTCGTCAGGCCTTAGAACTTTTAAAAGCCATCAGAGAAATCAGCGGTGAATGCGACCTTGTATTCATTGGCGATCATGATTTCAGAAAACCTATGAGCGAAAACACAGTCAACAAGGCACTAAGGTCGATGGGTTATGACACAACTGTTGAGGTATGTGGGCATGGTTTTAGAGCGATGGCTTGTAGTGCTTTGATCGAGTCAGGAAAGTGGTCGAGAGATGCTGTTGAGAGGCAGATGAGCCATCAGGAGCGGAACTCCGTTCGTGCCGCATACATTCATAAAGCTGAGCATTTGGACGAGCGTAGGTTGATGTTGCAGTGGTGGGCTGATTATCTTGATGAAACAACTGAGAGAAGAATTGCACCTTTTGATTTTGATAACTAACTGATTTTAATTAATAAAATGGCGTGCTCAATAAAAAATTGAGGCGCTATTTTTTTATTTGCGATTTATGTGCTATTACGAAGTAAAACTTTTTACAACGGAGTGGCATTAATGAAATCTTGGGTAAAAATGAGTAGTTGGACATCAGAAGACACCAAAGCAGTGAAAACATGGTTTGATTTGGACAGATATCGAGAGTTTGAAAACATTTCAATTAATATGCTTTACCATGAAATATGGGCGAGGACATATTTCTTCAAACCAGTAATAGAAGAAGGAATGCAGAAAACAGTATTGAAAAATTATATGCAGATATTAGAAGGTAATCCTTTTCTCATCAAAGAGAAAGACTTGAATTATATGGATGCTGAAAATCAACTTTATCAACCGCCATACTTTTTTATAACCACGGTAGATCGAATAGCAAATATCAGTTTTGCTTGTATGAAAAAGGCTTTATTCATAAGAGCAAATTCAGAACAATATAAGATTGATTCCACTATTGAGAACGAATACATATCCGAAAAAATCCCTGAACAGTTTCCTACTACAATTATGTTAGAAATCGATCTTGCGGCTGGAAGTGATGATGAGATAGCAGAGGCACTGCGAATATCATTACCACAATGGCGAAAAGTTAAGGGTGTAAAACCTGCACCGCTTGATGCAGTAAGATTTGGTTATGGGACAATAAAAAAGTTAATGAGCTATAGAATGGTAATCCCCCCATTTTTAACGGAGGCGATAAGTAGAATCAGATAAGCGTTGAATATGTTGCATCGGCGTGTAGCC
>NZ_JAERJS010000075.1:0-1568 GCF_018257525.1 Tatumella sp. JGM130
AACGCACAGAAATGGAAGCCACAAAAGTACCTCAAAAACACCATCATACACTAAATCAATAAGTTGGTATCATTACCCATTTTCTTATAGCTAAAGAGGGCAATATTTATGTTTTATTTAAAATAAAATAAAGCATGAAGCTAATTAGTTTAATTTTAATTCACGCCCTATACCCCTGAGAGGATAGTTGTATCAATATCAAAGATAATTAAATCCATATGTTATAAGTCAATATTAATAGGGGTTACTTAATGGTTAATAATAGAATAATATAAGAACCATAACTCCGGCATGTTATTTTTATCTTTTTACCTCTGTTAACAGGAGCAATACCTACATTGCAGACCAGATAAACTACCGCCAGTACCAAGGAAAGTTAGTGCATCATATTTGTTACCTTTTGCCCAGGCAACGATGTCTTACATCCGGTGACGGCTTTCCATCCAGTCCTTAAACTCACTGAGATACCAGCGACTGGCCCGTCCCAGTTTCAGTGGTTTCGGGAACAGGTCATTACTCATCAGTTTGTAAATATATGCCCGGGAAAGCCCCGTGCTCTCACAGATAAATTTCAGATCCACCAGTTTGAGTGGATTCGTGTCGTTCAGATGTTCTTCTTTCATCAGGCTATCCTTTGTCGTGTTCTCAATATGCAATCAGTCTGCCTGACAAAGGAGGGAGCTTTCATTTTGTGTTTGTTAAGAGAAAAACATATTGCCAGAATACCGATTCTGTGAAGCAAAATCAGTGAAGACTACCGATGGGTCGCATCGTAATACGATGTATCATAATCCTCTGTTTTCTCTAAAAGTTTACTCAGTATTTCGCCGGGATTTCCCTGATTCATCACCAGGTCGAAGGTCCTCAGATAACGACTCCTGAAATTAGTTTCGGAAAAACCAGTGCTTGATGAAGAGTCATTCAAGTTATGTTGTTCAAAAAGATTATAGATATTCCTTAACGGGATAATCTTCCTGTTACTGACCTGCCACAGCAGTAAATCAGTCAACGGAATGAGGTGACATGCCTGGATATCGTACAGTAGTTTCTGGCGTATACTGGTAGTCTTTTCAGCGGAGGGGGCAAAGATCCCATACTGGTTATCCAGGTCGGTCAACAGCACTCTGAAGGCATCAATAAGTTGTTTCTTTGTACATGAAGGATCGACCGCCAGATAAATCTGTTCAATATGACTACCAAAGGCCTGTCTCTGAAGTGTGGTCAGCGGTGTATCAGGTTCAAAATCGCTTTTGCTTATATGCCCCAGGTAACAGGGATGTCGGGACTCTTCAAGTGAAAAAAATGTCTTATCCACGTCGGCCGCAGACAGTGCATGATAGCAGTCATCAATGTCACCGATACTCAGTTCCCGGACCGGTAAGGTGAGCACCGGAAAGGCTGGTGTGTCGGGGGCGCGTAGAGACTTCAGTTCCGGTAATTGTTCATGAGAGATAAACAATGGGTGTAACGCCGGCTTACCGGCAGTGATTCTTGGTTCATCGCGTTTTACCGGGGAACGCTGCTTTTATCTTCAGGAAGAAGTATTCATTATCCCGGTATCCATATGC
>NZ_JAERJS010000076.1:0-1316 GCF_018257525.1 Tatumella sp. JGM130
TGTTTGGCGATTGATCAGATCGCACAATCCGGGCTGAGTTCCCTTAAAGTGATCTACTATTTGGCGCAGCTATTTAGCATCGCTGATAAAGGAATTGGCCTTGCTGCTGATCCAGTAGGAAAGTATTTCGAGAACATAGAAAGGATTCTCAAAGAAATTCAAGAAACATATAAAAACACCTATATGACAAGAGGTGCTTTGATTGGTGAGCAGTTCTATGTAAAACGTGCTCAACTATTTAAGGAACTTGATCGAGAATTAAAAATAGGCTTCCTTAATAAAGCTATGAAATTTGGTGAATACACTAAAATAAAAAATGCTCTTGGTCTGTCTACTAGTTCTATTACTCATAAATGGAATGAAACAGGGATCAAGGATATTGAAGGTTATGCAACTCACTTAGAACGATCCGTTAAATATGTTAAAGCAATGCGATACACTGGTTATGTGGGAATAGGTTTTAGTGCCCTTCACTCAATTAATGAAATAAATGAGGCTTGTTCTGTTGGTCGAGAAGCTGAATGTACGCAGAAAAAATATACTGAAATAAGTAGCTTTGTTGGTGGTACTGGTGGAGGTATCATTGCAGGTGGTATAGCTGTTCCACTATGTATAGCTATTGGTGTTGGAACTGCTGGCGTAGGTGGTTTAGCATGTGCTGTTATAGCAGGTGGCACATTAGGTTACGTAGGGGGTGAGGCTGGCGGCTGGGGTGGAGAAAAAGTAGGAAGTACTATTTATAATGTTATCGAAGGTTCGAAATGAAATCGATAGACATGCTCATATTATGCTTAGCTGCAACATTTGTAGCTTCGCTAGCATTTTATCTTATCTATGGTAAATTTACAGAACGTAAATTCGATCTCATTGCTGATAAGTTCAAAAAACAGTTTGGGTATATGCCTTTTTCTATGACTGCTGGTAAAGGTGGTAGTTTTTTCTTTTGGGGGTATAAGGAATCTTTTCTTATGAGTGCTCTTATCTTCCCTAAGTTCCCAGCAACAAAAAGGACACTGAAAGAAGAAGAAATTTCATTCTTTAAAAATCTAAAGACTAATGAGATCTCTTGGTTCTATATAAAATACACAGCTTTGATTATAGGCTTGATAAGTTTTATTAGCTTATTGATCATCCTTAAAATGCAATCGAATTAACTAAAAAGTAGCTCTTATGATAAAGGGCTATTTTGCTTTCCAGCCAGATTTTTAAGTGGAAAAAAATATCTGGAAGGCACGGTAAGGTAATCCCCCCGAAAAACCGTTGTGTTCATAAGTAGAATTTTCTACTAACCTGAATCGGGGAGAAATCTATGAAGA
>NZ_JAERJS010000077.1:0-1309 GCF_018257525.1 Tatumella sp. JGM130
GGTTCATCGCGTTTTACCGGGGAACGCTGCTTTTATCTTCAGGAAGAAGTATTCATTATCCCGGTATCCATATGCCATGCGTTTCAGCACCTTGATCTTGTTATTCATTCCTTCAAGCATGCTCGTATTCAGCCGGTGCGTCGCACTGGCGATTATTCCGCTTATGTAGTTCTTCAGCTTGTTAGCGAACTGCTGTAACGCCCTGATCCCACTCTCATCACACTGTCTGTACCACTCATTCCAGCGTGCCTGTGCGGTGGCCTTGTCTGGTGCATACCACATCTCCTTCAGCGCAGTTTTCATTACATACACGGTATTTAGCGGCTGGTTGGCTTCCAGCAGTTCTGCCAGTTTTACCTCATGTCCTGCCGGCAGGTTTTCCGGGTTACGCAACAGTAACCAGCGGCTGCGCTTGATAACCTTCCGCGCTTTCTTGTTGTCACGCAGCTGATTAGCCTGGTCGACCCGCACCCTGTCGATAACCTCACGACCGAACTTTGCCACGACGTGGAAGAGGTCATACACCACTTCTGCCTGTGGGCATTGCTCTCTGACCTCCAGGTCCAGTGCAGTATTCATATCCATCGCTACAGATTCAATGGCAGCGCAGCCTTCAGGACCCAGCCAGGTGAAGAATGGACGGAAGGCCACCCGGCTTCGACCTTCACCGACCCACAACACCTGCTGTGTATCTGCATCCACGACAACGGTGGCATAACGATGGCCTTTAAACAGAGCGAACTCATCCATTATAAGGCGGCGCAGGGTACGACGCTCAGGCTCTTGTAGCTCGCGTCGCAGTCGACGGAGGTCGATGTTCTTGATGGTATGCCAGTGCAGCCCCGTCAGCTGCGCTACATGCTTAACGGGTAACAGCTGGGTAAGAGACTCCACCCAGACGGCTAAAGTGGAGGTATAACGTTGTCGCTCAGGTAACCAGGATATGCGTTCAGTAACGATACCGCAGGATGCACATCGCAGACGGCGAACGGGAACCTGAAGTGTGATGCGCCAGTGCAGCAAGTCACGCTCACGAACCCGGCGCAGGGAAGTATCATGAACAGCACAGGTGTTCTGGCCACATCGGCGGCAGGCAGGAGCAAAGTCCGGGTCAGGCCGGAGGGTAATAAGAAGCGCATCGTGTGCGCATGGGGTAAAGGAATCGACGGTGAAACCTTCCCAGAAAAGCGAAGAGAGGTTAGCATTCATGACAGACGGCGGTTTAGTGGCTGGTTAGTGTTTTGGCGAATACAAAACTAACCACTTTTACCGCCGTTTTCTATTAATTCACGCTAAGGTGCGATGAACC
>NZ_JAERJS010000078.1:0-1292 GCF_018257525.1 Tatumella sp. JGM130
GAGGGTGTTCATTATTCTGTGTCAAGGCTTACAGGTCGATATGATTATCAAGTCGACCGGCGAAGTGGATCGACAACTGAGACAGTGTCAGATTCCAGTTCTGTACCGGGTGGGTCCAGCGCTCTGATGCTCGTAAAATACCGGCATAAAGTAACTTCAGCAAGCTGTTTTCATTAGCAAAACCGCCTTTGGTTTTCGTCAGCTTGCGGAACTGACGGTGGACAGCCTCTACCGCATTGGTGGTGTAAATTGCTGTTCGAACATAGTCGGGATATTTAAAATACGCTGATAACGTCTGCCATTTGTTACGCCAGGAGTTAATAACAACCGGATATTTTTCGCCCCAACGGCTCTCCAGTTCGTCCAGCGCCTGCTCTGCTGCATTCAGTGTTGCAGCCTTGTAGACACACTTTAAGTCGGCCATGAAGGCTTTCTGGTTCTTGCTGGCGACATATTTAAGTGAGTTGCGTATCTGGTGGATAATACAATGCTGAATCTCTGTTTGTGGATAGATGGATTCTATAGCTTCCGGGAAACCTTTAAGACCATCAACACAGGCTATCAGGATATCTTTAACGCCCCGGTTATGCAGGTCGGTCAGAACGCTGAGCCAGTGATGAGCGCCTTCATTTTCAGACAAATACAGACCCAATAGTTCTTTTTTACCCTCGATATTCAGTGCCAGAATCGTGTAAACCGCTTTGGTGATGAAGCGGCCATTTTCTTTGATTTTATAGTGAATGGCATCCAGCCAGACCACTGGATAAATCGGGTCAAGGTCACGCTCACGCCAGGCCTGCAATTCAGGTAGCAGCTTGTCAGTAACAGCATTCAGGGTGCCGTTGGAAACACTGATGCCATAAATTTCTTCAATATGATTGCGGATATCCTGGTAACTGGTACCCAACGCGAAGAGTGCGATAATTTTACGTTCCAGCTCGTCGGTCAGATGGGTCTGATGCTTTTTAACCATTTGAGGTTCAAAGGTTCCGGCGCGATCACGTGGCGTGTTGAGTTCAAAGCTGCCCGCCGGGCTTTTAACGGTTTTTGGTGTTGAGCCGTTTTTGCGGTTTGCAGTTTTATCCTGGTTGAGGTGTTGCTCAAGTTCAGCGGCCATCGCGATTTCGGTAAGCTGCTTAATGAGTGGTGTCAGGATGCCGTCTTTTCCGGTCAGATCCTTGCCTGCGCGAAGTGCGGCAATGGCGGCTTCAATGTCTAAGGTGGGCCTGGTCATGTGTCATCTCTTTTTTTAGATTAGTTTACTGAAATGACACAGAATTTTGAACACTACC
>NZ_JAERJS010000079.1:0-1272 GCF_018257525.1 Tatumella sp. JGM130
GTCAGTTGAACTGCATGACAAAGTCATCGGGTACTACATGACAATAAATCACTATCAATAAATTGGAATCATTACCGGATTTTTGAATGATATATTATCATCGCGGTCATCACCTTCACAACCAATGGTATTTAACGTATTAGCTTTTCCTACATGCAGAGGTGTAATGCAGGAGGCATCAAGAAAAGCACTTGGCTTATGATGACTGGTATATATTTTTATTTTATTCATTTTAAGACATCATTTCCAGATATTGTGGGATAATCTGCCCGGCCTTACCGGCAGCTTTTAAGTTATGGTTTTCTATCCAGATAACCTGATCGCATATTTTCTCAACATCTTCCATACTATGGCTGACAAACAGAATAGTGATCCCGCGTTTCTTAAACTCATTGATGGTGGCGATACATTTTTTCTGGAATGCCACATCTCCGACAGCTAATACTTCATCGATTATCAGTATATCCGGTTCAACCTGGCTGATAACAGAAAACCCGAGTTTTGCCAGCATACCACTGGAATACACACGGATGGGCTCATCAATAAAACTTCCCAGCTCAGAAAAAGCAATAATCTCTTCCAGTTTTTCCAGAACCTGTTTTTTCCTGAGTCCAAGCAAGGTGGCATTCAGAATAATATTTTCACGTCCCGTTAACTCCGGATGAAATCCTCCACCCAGCTCAAGCATTGATGCAATTCTTCCATGGGTGATAACACTGCCTGAAGTCGGCTTTATCACACCGGCAACCAATCCGAGCGAAGTACTCTTTCCTGCACCATTACGACCGATAAGGGCGACAGCTTGCCCTTTTTCTACTTTAAAACTGATATTTTCTATAGCCTTATACTGTCGTCCTTTCAGCAGTGAAAGGGCCCTGCGAGGATGAAATATCAAATCTTTCACACCACTGCCTATATGGTGATATAACGGATATGATTTTGATACATTTTTAAATTCAATAGCAGTTTTCATTACAATATCTCAGCAAAACGGAATTTCAGTTTATTGAATATGAAACTACCGACCACTAAAAATAACCCAGAATATAAATACATTTGTGCAATAGAGTTATAATCAATAGTATCTTTCATAAAGAGATCACGCCAGGCCAGCATCATTTCTGATACAGGGTTAACTTTAAGCATCCACTGATATTCTTTAGGAATAAGATCTGCTGAGTAAAGAATTGGCGTACGGTAATGATTCCAATTTATTGATAGTGATTTATTGTCATGTAGTACCCGATGACTTTGTCATGCAGTTCAACTGAC